>NZ_JBFTML010000009.1:0-39361 GCF_056396925.1 Pseudomonas sp. 05N433
GCTTCACAGTGTGTACATGGTCAGCTCGGGCCGGGCGAACGTGGCGGGGATCGATGCGACACGCCTGGACCTGCTGGCCGAGGCCATCGCTGACGTCTGCAAGTAACCCCTCCCACCGATCGTTCCCACGCTCCGCGTGGGAATGCCTCATTGGACGCTCTGCGTCCGCTGTTGGAACGCGGAGCGTCCCGGGCTGCGTTCCCACGCAGAGCGTGGGAACGATCAATTGCGCCTATCCCATTGACCTGTCTAGACAATCCCATCCGTCGTAACAATTGGATATAAAGTCTATTTGTCATTTTTCCTGCTGTATCCTGCCCAGGCTTTTTTAAAAGCGCGGATCTACCAGATCTATCAACAGACTTAGCGAGGAGCGCGAAACATGCACGAGATCCCTAATCTCCCCTTCCCAAGCCTGCACGAAACTGAGCAGACAACCACGCAACAAGCCGGTGCCCAACAGCCCGAGCCGAAAGAAGCACCTGAACGCCGCCAGGCCGACAGAGAAGACTGATACACCTGCAATGCCAGACCGTGTGGAAAGCGCTAACATGCGCTTTCCACACTGCCTGAACCGCGAGCCCGCACCATGAGCGATGATTTCACTGAAGCCCAGGCCAGCGTCCTGATCGGCACCGCCGAGAAGATGATCGACATCTGGAATCGCCTTTCCCCCGAGAAACAAGCCGCCCTGCTGGCCCGCTTCGGCAGCGAAGAAAATGCCCTGGCCGCCCTGGTCACGACGCAACTGGTCGCCCCCGCAAACCCTGATTCATCCCGTTCGGCAATTAGTTTTACTTTTTCACGCCCTGCGACCGTCCACGCCGCTATCATAAGCAGCCTATCTATCCTGCTGCCCCGTGGACCTTTTACCCATGTCTGAAACCCAGCGCCCCCTGGCGGTCACGCTGCAAGTCGTTTCCATCGTCCTGTTCACTTTCATCGGTTACCTCAATATCGGTATTCCCCTGGCCGTATTGCCGGGCTACGTCCACAGCGACCTCGGCTTCGGCGCGGTGATCGCCGGGCTGGTGATCAGCGTGCAATACCTGGCCACCCTCCTCAGCCGCCCTTACGCCGGGCGCATCATCGATAACAAGGGCAGCAAGCTGGCGGTGATGTATGGCCTCGCCGGCTGTGGTTTGAGCGGTGTGTTCATGCTGATTTCGGCCTGGACGCAGAGCCTGCCGATACTGAGTTTGATCAGCCTGTTGATTGGCCGCCTGATACTCGGCAGCGCGGAAAGCCTGGTCGGCTCCGGGTCGATCGGCTGGGGCATCGGCCGGGTCGGCGCGGCGAACACCGCCAAGGTCATCTCCTGGAACGGCATTGCCAGTTACGGCGCGTTGGCGGTCGGCGCACCACTGGGGGTGCTGCTGGTGAGTCAATTGGGTTTGTGGAGCATGGGCGTGAGCATCATGCTGCTGGCGGTGCTGGGCGTGGCGCTGGCCTGGCCGAAAACCGCGGCGCCGATTGTCGCCGGCGAACGTTTGCCGTTCATGCATGTGCTGGGACGGGTGTTCCCTCATGGCTGCGGCCTGGCACTGGGCTCCATCGGCTTTGGCACCATCGCGACCTTCATCACCCTGTATTACGCCACTCAGCATTGGTCCAACGCGGTGCTGTCCCTGAGTTTGTTCGGCGCCAGTTTCATTGGCGCGCGACTACTGTTCGGCAACCTGATCAACCGCCTCGGCGGCTTTCGCGTGGCGATTGCCTGCCTCTCGGTGGAAACCCTCGGGCTGTTGCTGCTGTGGCTGGCGCCGGATGCTCATTGGGCACTGGCCGGTGCGGCGCTGAGCGGTTTCGGCTTTTCGCTGGTGTTCCCGGCCTTGGGCGTGGAAGCGGTCAATCTGGTGCCGGCCTCCAGCCGTGGCGCAGCAGTTGGGGCCTATTCGCTGTTTATCGATTTGTCACTGGGGATTACCGGACCGCTGGCGGGTGCGATTGCTGCAGGATTCGGGTTTGCCTCGATCTTCCTGTTCGCCGCCCTCGCCGCCTTGAGCGGATTGATGTTGAGCGTTTACTTGTACCGACAGGCGCCCAAGTATCGGGAAGAGCGTGAAGCACGCTAAAAATCGACCTTGCCCCGCCCGGCCTTGATGCTGCCGCGCTTGGTCTTGGATTCGAGCCGACGCTTTTTCGAGCCCAGAGTCGGCTTGGTCGGACGGCGTTTCTTTTCCACTTTGGTAGCGCTGAGGATCAATTCGGTCAGACGCTCCAGCGCATCGGCGCGGTTCTGCTCCTGCGTGCGGTATTGCTGGGCCTTGATGATCAACACCCCTTCGCTGGTGATGCGACTGTCGCGCAACGCCAGCAGCCGTTCCTTGTAGAACTCGGGCAGGGACGAGGCCGGAATGTCGAAGCGCAGGTGCACCGCACTGGAGACCTTGTTGACGTTCTGCCCACCGGCGCCCTGGGCGCGAATGGCCGTCAACTCGATCTCGGCATCCGGCAGATGCACGTTGTTGGAAATCACCAGCATGGAAAAAGGTCCGGTATCAGGACCGCCAGAATACCCCGGCTTTCGCATCCTCCACAAAAAACCCGGCACATTGGCCGGGTTTGTTGTTTCTGCGCGTTGCGTTATTTCACCGCGACCTGCAACGCCTGCTGGGCGCTGCGCTTGTTTTTGATGCCGTAGCAGATCCACATGAACGCGACCCACACCGGAATCGCATACACCGAGACCTGGATGCCCGGGATCAGCAGCATTACGCCGAGGATGAACACCACGAACGCCAGGCAGATGTAGTTGCCGTACGGGTACCACAGGGCCTTGAACAGCGGCGTCTGCCGGGTCTTGTTCATGTGCTGGCGGAACTTGAAGTGCGAGAAGCTGATCATCGCCCAGTTGATCACCAGGGTCGCAACCACCAACGACATCAACAGTTCCAGCGCGTTTTGCGGGATCAGGTAGTTCAGCAACACCGCGATCAACGTCACAGCGGCCGACGCCAGGATCGAACGTACCGGCACGCCACGCCTGTCGATCTTCGACAAGGCTTTCGGCGCATCGCCCTGCTCGGCCATGCCCAGCAGCATGCGGCTGTTGCAGTAAGTACCGCTGTTGTACACCGACAGCGCCGCGGTCAGGACCACGAAGTTGAGGATGTGCGCGGCGGTGTTGCTGCCGAGCATCGAGAACACCTGCACGAACGGGCTGCCGCTATAGGCATCGCCGGAAGCATTCAGGGTTGTCAGCAGACTGTCCCAAGGGGTCAGCGACAACAGGACCACCAGCGCACCGATGTAGAAAATCAGGATCCGGTAGATCACCTGGTTGATGGCTTTCGGGATCACGGTTTTCGGTTTGTCGGCTTCAGCGGCGGTGAAACCAAGCATTTCCAGGCCACCGAAGGAGAACATGATGATCGCCATGGCCATCACCAGGCCGCTGACACCGTTCGGGAAGAAACCGCCGTGGGACCACAGGTTGGTCACCGAGGCTTGCGGGCCGCCGTGGCCGCTGACCAACAGATAGCTACCCAAAGCAATCATGCCAACGATCGCCACGACCTTGATGATCGCGAACCAGAACTCGGCCTCACCGAAGACTTTGACGTTGGCCAGGTTGATCGCGTTGATCAGCACGAAGAACGCGGCGGCGGAGGCCCAGGTCGGGATATCCGGCGCCCAGTAGTGGATGTATTTGCCGACCGCGGTCAGCTCCGACATGCCCACCAGGATGTACAGAATCCAGCAGTTCCAGCCCGACAGGAAACCGGCAAAACCGCCCCAGTACTTGTGCGCGAAGTGGCTGAAGGAGCCGGCCACCGGCTCTTCGACGATCATTTCGCCCAGCTGGCGCATGATCATGAAGGCGATGAAGCCGCAAATGGCGTAGCCGAGAATCATCGACGGGCCGGCGGATTTGAGCACGCCGGCCGAGCCGAGGAACAACCCGGTACCGATCGCGCCACCGAGGGCGATCAGTTGAATATGGCGATTTTTCAGGCCGCGTTTAAGCTCGCCTGAATGCGAGTTTTGTCCACTCATGAAAAGGGTCTCACGCAAGGTTTGATGATGTTCGGTAGACGTTGCTGCAAGGTTGCGATTTCAAGCAGCGCCGATCAAACCCCAGCGCAGGCACCAGGAGTTCAGCGTTTTTACGACAGTCATGCGTCACCTGTTTGTTTTTATCTGTGACGAAATCGAACCCGACACGCTCGTGACGCGGCGGAGTGAACAAGGCGGATAGCCTTGAGGTTTGCGCTGTTGCGCAGAGGGTCACAGTTAAAACGCGGCGCATTGTACACCGCTAACCCCCTGCTGCCAGACACCGCTGGATCAGCGCGTCGGTTGCCGGGATTGCCTGTGTCCGCCTCGAAGGTCTCGGGCGGCTGCAAAAATTGAGTCAGACCTTTGCAGGTTTTCGACGGGGGCAGCGGAAAAATCGCCCCACGGAGAGAGATGGAGATGAGTCACGGCGTTCATTGCGCCTCCTTCTTGTTATGCACCTGCACGACAGGCATGGGGCGCATCTCACCTTTCAATCGAGGCTGAGACAAGCGCGCCAGAGCCCTTGAACAGCATCATCGTGGCGGCAGACGGCAGGTTTTCCTTACAGCCCTTTCCACAGCGGCATTCCATGGGGTTTGAGCACGCTTTTCGTAAGGATTTATTTACAGCGCGTAACGCATGCTTTCCAAATCAGATCCAGAGAGCCGTCGACTGTAAATTGACGACAGGAAGCTTCCTAAGGAGTTTCCGACTTAGTTTTCTGTTTTTTATTAGGAAATTTACTTTTTTTAAAATGGAATAATTAGTTCAAATGAAAATTGTTTAATTATTTTTTTGCAATTCAAAAACCTGTGAACTAGGTTTTCAGCGACTTGCCGAGCCGCATCGACCGGCAAGTTGACGCGCTCTTCAATGAATGAAAAACGCGCCACTGTTCTTACCGAAGCTGTTCTTACCGTAAAAGTCATCTAGGAGATTCACCATGCAAGCACTGGACAAAGACTTGGACACTGAACTGCAACTCGACGATTGGTTTGAAGCACCGACCCATGAAGCCGCCGTTGAAATGATGCAAGCCGACGCGGTTGTTCCGTTCGGCACGGCGATGTGGCCTCTGTAAGACATCCCGGCGGGCATGATCCGGCCGGTCGTGCCCGCCACTTACCAGGTTTGTCAGGGAGGACTCCATGGATAAGCAGCGTGCCATCTCGCATTTCCTTTACTACCTCGAACATCACCCAGCCGTTGCCGGCATCAAACCGGCGAAGGTCTTGCTCGGCCATACCGCTGATTACGAGGCGCTGACCGGCGCCATCGTCGAACAGGCCGGCAACAGCCCAAGGTTCGCCTTCAGCGCGATGCGTCTGGACCTCGAACCCACCGCATTGCTGGCCAAGGCGATTGTCGACAGCGATCTGTACATCTTCTTCTACGACTCTTCCACCCTGCCCAACCCGCGTCCCGACGGCCCGGACTTTGTCCGCGCGCTGCAAGGCGTGATGGCGGAAAACTGGAAGAAGTCGCTGCTGTTCAAGGATTACGGCGATTACTTCTACGACACGTTCAGTGTCACCCCGCAGCGGATTGCCGGGTTGAACAGCCACTTGATCCAGCGCATGTCCCAGGCCACCACTTTAAGTTTCAAAGATGAGCATGGCTCGTGGTTCGAAACACCGTTGAGCAGTATCAAGAAGTGGACCGACATCAACGGTGTCGGCAACTTCGACCTGGCGCCCGGCGAGATTGCCACCCATAGCGAGTCGATTAATGGCCGAGTGAAGTTCATGGGGACGTTCCTCAGCACGATTCCGTTTGCCCGCAAGTACGGCGTACTCGCGTCACCACTGGAGTTGTGGATCGAGAACTCGACCATCAGCAAAATCGCCACCGATGTGCCGGGACTGGAACATGACTTCAACAAGTACCTGGACGCCAATCCGTCCAATCGACGCATCGAGGAGTTGGGGATCGGTACCAACGAAGGTGTGAAAGAGTTGTATGCGCGCAATGCCGGGTTCGAAGAGCGCCATTGCGGTTTGCACTTGGGGTTGGGCGGAGGCGCCAAGGGCAGCCATCATCTGGACCTGATCTTCTCTGGCGGCGTGTTGGCGCTGGATGATGAGCCGGTGTTTGATCGGCGGTTTGTGTTTTAACCCAAGGCTTTCGGCGATACAGATGACGCGCTGATCGTTCCCACGCTCTGCGTGGGAACGATCAAACAACCGCACCTGCTGAAAACCGGTTCTGCCAGACACAAAAAAACGCCATCCCGAGGGATGGCGTTTTTTATGCTGCGCTTACCGATTACTCAGGCTTGCGACGACCGAAGCCCGGACGCTGGCCGGAGCCGGCTGGCGCACCGCGGCGCTTGCCCGATGGCGCGTCCTTGTCGACCAGCACGATGCCTGGGCGTTTCTTCGGCGCCGGTTTGGCCGGGCGCTTGGTGTCGGCCGGGCGGTCTGCCACCGGCGTACCACGGCCGGCAGGCGCACCGCGATCGCTACGACCACCGGACGGAGCGCCACGGCCTTCGCCACGCTCAGTACGACCGTTGGCCGGACGCGGCGTGCGTGGACCGCGCTCGCCGTCCTGGCGTGGCGCTGGCTTGCGGGCCGGGCGCTCGCCTTCGATCTGCGGCTCGCGAGATGGACGCGGGCCGGCAGCTGGAGCGCCAGCGGCTGGACGCAGGGTCCGTACGCGTTCGGTCTTGCCCACCGGGCGGGACGATTTGCGCTGCATACGCTCGAGCTTGTCTTTGCTCTTGGCGTTCATTTGCGGCATCGCCACCGGCGTCAGGCCGACTTCAGCACTCAGAATGTCGACTTCCTGCTGGCTCATTTCGCGCCAGCGACCCATCGGCAGGTCGGAGTTGAGGAACACCGGACCGAAACGCACGCGCTTCAGACGGCTGACCACCAGGCCCTGGGATTCCCACAGACGACGAACTTCGCGGTTACGACCTTCCATCACCACGCAGTGGTACCAGTGGTTGAAACCTTCGCCACCTGGTGCCTGCTTGATGTCGGTGAATTTCGCCGGGCCGTCTTCGAGCACCACGCCTGCCTTCAGACGCTCGATCATCTCGTCGTCGACTTCACCACGTACACGGACGGCGTATTCACGGTCCATTTCGTAGGACGGGTGCATCAGGCGGTTGGCCAGCTCACCGTCGGTGGTGAACATCAGCAGACCTGTGGTGTTGATGTCCAGGCGACCGATGTTGATCCAGCGACCTTCTTTCGGGCGCGGCATCTTGTCGAACACGGTCGGACGGCCTTCCGGGTCGTCACGGGTGCAGATTTCACCGTCGGGTTTGTTGTACATGATCACGCGGCGTACCGACTCGGCAGCTTCTTCGCGCTTGATCACCTTGCCATCGATGGTGATGGCGTCATGCAGGTCGACGCGCAGGCCGAGGGTGGCGTCTTTGCCATTGACCTTGATGCGGCCGTGGCTGATCCAGGCTTCTACGTCACGGCGCGAGCCGACGCCGATACGGGCGAGGACTTTCTGCAGTTTTTCGCCTGCTGGGCCGATTTCCTGGTCGTCTTTCTGGTCGTTGATACTCATCTGGGCACCTCCCGGTGTGATCAAGTTCAGGCCTTGGCCTGAAGATGTGAAATCTGGTCGTTTGACGAAGGGATCGTCAAAGGGTCGCGAATCATACGCTCATGGAAGCGTTCGCGCATCAGAGACTAGCTGATCGACCGTCGGTTATTGGTTTTTCCGCCGGCCGGCGGTGGCTGCGATCTTTTGGCGGACCTCAATCCTCGAACTGGCGGCGTTCGGCCTCGATCGCTTCGGCCAGGGCACGGGCTTCGGCTTCTTCATCGCTCAGTTCAGGTTCGGGCTTGGGTTGTTCAAGCGCGGCAACCGCGGCCAGCAGTTTCTCGCGAGCCTCGGCAACGCCAAGAATGTCATCCTCAGGTTCTGGTTCCTGCTCTTCTTCGTCAGCAACTGATGCCTCAACCTGAAGCTCTACCTCGACTTCCGGCTCCGGCTCCGGCTCCGGCTCCGGCTGCTCCGATACCTCTTCAGTCTCGGTCAACTCGCCATCGCGCAACAAATCGTCGAAATCGGTCTTGAGCCCCTCCTCCATCGTGTCCAGCTCCAGCAACAGCGTGTGGAAGCTGGTTTCTTCCTTGGGCTCTTCCGGCTCGGCGCTGGCATCTGCCAATTCTTGCAACCCGGCCGGCACCGGTGCGTCGTCGAACTCGAGCATCGGCTCGGGTTCCAGCTCGCGCAGCTCGGCCAGCGGCGGCAGGTCGTCGAGGTTCTTCAGGTTGAAGTGATCGAGAAACGCCTTGGTGGTGGCGAACATTGCCGGTTTGCCGGGCACATCACGGTAACCGACGATGCGGATCCACTCTCGCTCCAGCAGGGTTTTGACGATGTGGCTGTTGACCGCCACGCCGCGCACGTCTTCGATCTCGCCCCGGGTGATCGGTTGGCGATAGGCAATCAGGGCCATGGTTTCGAGCATGGCGCGCGAGTAACGCTGCGGCCGTTCTTCCCACAAACGCCCGACCCACGGCGCGAACTTTTCGCGGATCTGCAGGCGATACCCGGAGGCGACTTCCTTCAGTTCGAAGGCTCGGCCGTCGCAGGATTTGCCCAGAATCGTCAGCGCTTTCTTGAAAACCGCTGGTTCGGGCCGCTCGCCTTCTTCGAAGAGTTCGAACAGGCGCTCAAGCGATTGCGGTTTTCCCGAGGCCAACAGAAAGGCTTCAAGCAGTGGCGCCAGCTCGCGGGGTTCAGTCAGGTTCATGATTCAACTCGTTATTCGGCTCGGGCTCGCACATGTATCGCCGCGAACGGCTCATTCTGCACCAGCTCGACCAAGGATTCCTTGACCAGTTCGAGGATCGCCATAAAGGTCACCACTACCCCCAGACGTCCTTCTTCAGCGGTGAACAGCTCGACAAAGGGCACGAAACCGCCACCCTTGAGCCGCTCCAGTACATCGCTCATGCGTTCGCGGGTGGACAGTGCCTCGCGGCTGACCTGGTGGCTTTCGAACATGTCGCCCCGGCGCAAGACCTCGGCCATGGACATCAGCAACTCCTCCAGGCTCACGTCCGGCAGCAGCTTGCGCGCCCGGGCTTCCGGCGCGTCGAGCTTGGGCACCACGACATCGCGGCCGACGCGGCTCAGGCCATCGATACCTTCGGCGGCGGCCTTGAAGCGTTCGTATTCTTGCAAGCGGCGGATCAGTTCGGCGCGAGGGTCGTCTTCCTCGTCTTCAATGGTTTCGGCTCGCGGCAGCAGCATCCGCGACTTGATCTCGGCAAGCATCGCGGCCATCACCAGGTACTCGGCGGCCAGTTCCAGGCGCACCGACTGCATCAATTCGACATAGCCCATGTACTGGCGGGTGATTTCCGCCACCGGGATGTCGAGAATATTGATGTTCTGTTTGCGGATCAGGTACAGGAGCAGGTCGAGCGGGCCTTCGAAGGCTTCCAGAAAGACCTCGAGCGCATCCGGCGGGATGTACAGGTCCAGCGGCATTTCCATGACCGCCTGGCCATAGACCATGGCGAAAGGCAGTTCTTGCTGGGCGCCGGCCTGGCTGTCGACGGGTTCTGGTTCTACTGCAGACATCTACGCCTCGGCCATGAATGGCGTTGGGTCGCCGCAACCGACACGGATGACTTCCGGCTCGCCGTCGGCGAGGTTGATCACGGTGGACGCCTTGATCCCGCCGAAACCGCCGTCGATGATCAGGTCCACCTGATGCTCCAGCAACTGGCGCATTTCGTAGGGATCGGTCAGCGGGTCAGTGTCGCCGGGCATGATCAGGGTCACGCTCATCAGCGGTTCGCCGAGTTCTTCCAGCAGCGCCAACGCAATCGGGTGGCTCGGCACGCGCAGGCCGATGGTGCGTTTTTTCGGGTGCAGCAACAGCCGCGGAACTTCGCGGGTGGCGTTGAGAATGAAGGTGTAAGGCCCCGGCAAGTGGGCCTTGAGCAGACGGAAAGTACCGGTGTCGATCTTGGCGAACAGCCCCAGCTGCGACAGGTCGCTGCAGATCAGCGCAAAGTTGTGCTTCTCATCCAGCTGACGCAACCGACGCACACGCTCCACGGCGGTCTTGTCACCGATCTGGCAACCAATGGCGTAGGAAGAGTCTGTGGGATAAATCACCACCCCGCCGTTGCGGATGATCTCGACAGCCTGTTTGATCAGGCGCGCTTGCGGGTTTTCCGGATGAATCTGGAAAAATTGACTCACATTCTCTACCTGTTCAGACGGCGGCAATAATTGGGTCATGTTTGAATCGACACCACAGTGGTGGCAGATCCTCCGGGAGCGGGCGGTATTCACCGATCTCGGACCAGCCTCCAGGGCCATGAAAATCACTGCCGGCGCTGACCAGCAGACCAAACTCACGGGCAAGAATCGCCAGGCTGCCCACTTGCTCGGCGGGCTGATGGCCATTGACCACTTCAATCGCGTGGCCCCCGGCTTGAATATAGTCAGAAATCAGGCGGCGACGCTTGCTACGAGTGAAATCGTAGTGCCAGGGGTGCGCCAGGCTGACCCAGGCACCCGCGGCGCGCAGGGTCTCGACGGTGTCTTCGAGGGTCGGCCAGTGCAGCTTGACGTCTCCCAGCTTGCCGGCGCCCAGCCATTTGCGGAACGCTTCGGCGCGATCCTTGACGAAACCTTCGCGCACCATCCAGTCGGCGAAGTGCGGACGGGCCGGCGCGTTGCCGCTGTCGCCCAGTTCCTGCTGAATGGCGCGGGCGCCGTCAAGCGCCCCCGGCATGCCTTTCAACGCCAACTTGCGGCTTATTTCTTCGGACCGTAGCCAGCGGCCATCGTGCAATTTGGCGATGGCCTCGACCAATGGCGCGGCATTGACGTCGAAACCATAGCCCAGCACATGAATGGTCGCCCCGCCCCAGGTGCAGGACAATTCGACGCCGTTGACCAGTTGCATCCCCAGCGCCGTCGCGGCGCTACGGGCCTCGTCGAGGCCTTCAAGGGTGTCGTGATCAGTCAAGGCCAGGACTCGCACGCCTTTCTCGAACGCACGCGCAACCAGTGCCGCAGGCGCCAGGGCGCCATCGGAGGCCGTGCTATGGCAGTGCAAATCAACATTCACAGGACTATGTAACCTCAAATCAGCTGACGCTATCGCGCGTCAATATGTTTGTTATTATGCCGCCACATCCTGCTTCTGGCTGCCACTGTGAAACAATTCATCGACTTCATCCCGCTTCTGCTGTTTTTCATCGTCTTCAAAATCGACCCGCGGATCGTCGACATTGGCGGTCATCAACTGTCTGTCGGTGGTATTTACAGCGCCACCGCGATGCTGATCATCAGCTCCCTGGTGGTCTACGGCACGCTGTACATCAAGCAGCGCAAGCTGGAGAAGAGCCAGTGGCTGACCCTCATTGCCTGCCTGGTCTTCGGTAGCCTGACCCTGGCGTTCCACAGCGAAACCTTCCTGAAATGGAAAGCCCCGGTGGTCAACTGGCTGTTCGCCCTCGCGTTCATCGGCAGCCATTTCGTCGGTGACCAACTGCTGATCAAACGCATCATGGGCCACGCGCTGACTCTACCGGAGCCAATCTGGACCCGCCTGAACATCGCCTGGATCGGTTTTTTCCTGTTTTGCGGTGCCGCCAACCTGTTCGTCGCGTTCACGTTCCAGAGCTACTGGGTAGACTTCAAGGTCTTCGGCAGCCTGGGCATGACTTTGCTGTTCCTGGTCGGCCAGGGCATCTACCTGTCCCGCCACCTGCACGACGCCGACACCACAACGCCAAAAACCGAGGACTGACATGCTTTACGCAATCATTGCCACAGACGTCGCCAACTCCCTGGAAGCCCGACTGGCCGCACGGCCTGCGCACCTTGAGCGTCTGCAAGTGCTCAAGGGCGAAGGTCGTATCGTATTGGCCGGTCCACACCCGGCGGTCGACAGCAATGATCCGGGCGCAGCCGGTTTCACTGGCAGCCTGATCGTCGCCGAATTCGAGTCCCTGAGCGCCGCCAAGGCCTGGGCCGACGCCGATCCGTACGTTGCCGCAGGCGTCTACGCCAATGTTCTGGTCAAGCCGTTCAAGCAAGTCCTGCCGTAAAGTTCTCGCGTGCGGTGAATCTTATCGATTCATCGCACGTTCAATCGCTCATTATTCTCGTTTACCGGCCGACAACCTGCCCAATACTCGTATTGGAATCAGGAGTTGCGATGCGCAAAGGTCCGTTGTGTCTGATGTTGGTGACGTTGTCGATCATGGCGCCAGCCCATGGTGAAGAAAGCGCCAATGGCGGTAATTCGACGCCGCTGTCCTTGAGCGCCGGTAGCCAGATCACCGAGTTGCAGCAGCGCTTGAAAGAGAGCGAGCAGCAACGAGAAACACTGAGCAAACAATTGCAAACCACCGATGGCGAGCGCGAAAGCGCCCAGCTGAGCCGGTTGCGCCAGGAGAATCAGCGCCTGAAGCTGCAACTCAAGGAAACCCTGGCCAGCAGCCCGCTACCGCGCCTGCTGACCGATCAGCAGCAGTGGTTCGTTATTGGGGCGGCAGTAGCGCTATTGGCCCTGCTCTGCGGTATCTTCGCCAGTGGTGCCACCAGAAAACGTAGGCAATGGCTAAATTGAGTGAGTCATGAGCGAGCTGTTACTAATTGATGATGACCAGGAGCTGTGTGAGCTCCTGAGCAGTTGGCTGAGCCAGGAAGGCTTTCAGGTTCGCGCCTGCCACGATGGCCAGAGCGCCCGTCACGCGTTGGCCGAAACGTCTCCGGCGGCCGTGGTGCTGGACGTGATGCTGCCGGACGGCAGCGGCCTGGAACTGCTAAAGCAACTGCGCAGCGACCATCCGGATTTGCCGGTGCTGATGTTGTCGGCCCGTGGCGAACCGCTGGACCGCATCCTCGGCCTGGAACTGGGCGCCGACGATTACCTGGCCAAGCCGTGCGACCCACGGGAACTGACCGCCCGCCTGCGCGCGGTGTTGCGCCGCAGTCATCCGACGGCGGTCTCCAGCCAGCTCGAGCTGGGCGACCTGTGCTTCAGCCCGGTGCGCGGGGTGGTCAGCATCGATGAACAGGAATTCACCCTCACCGTTTCCGAAAGCCGACTGCTCGAAGCCCTGCTCAAGCAGCCCGGCGAACCGCTGGATAAACAGGAACTGGCGCAAATCGCCCTCGGTCGCAAACTGACCCTGTACGACCGCAGCCTGGACATGCACGTCAGCAACCTGCGCAAAAAAATCGGCCCACACCCCGACGGCCGCCCACGCATCGTGGCCCTGCGCAGTCGCGGTTACTACTACAGCCTCTGAACCTGACACGCCCCTTCGTAGCAGCTGTCGAGCCCCAGCGAGGCTGCGTTCGGCTGCGAAGCAGTCGTGATCCGCCTGATGCGGTGTATCTGAAAGAGCGTGCAAACAGATTTTACGACTGCTGCGCAGCCGAACGCAGCCTCGCAGGCTCGACAGCTGCTACGAAGGCCAGGTTTCGTCAGAGAAATATCGGCGAAGTGTTGGAATTGTCAGCAAAGCAGAAAACCGTCTTTACCCAAGCTTTACGCTCCGCTGACCGCCGTTGACCTTGATCTGCGTAATCTGCACACATCCGGAACGTACCGGGAACGAGACAAGGAGATACACCATGCGCAAGACTCTTATCGCTCTGATGTTTGCTGCCGCCCTGCCGACCGTTGCCATGGCCATGCCTGAAGGAACAGGCCCGATGGGTGATCACATGGACGGCTCACGCCACAGCGGTCAGATGCACGGCATGCACGGCAGAGGCCCTTACAGCCAACTGGACCTGAGCCGCGAACAGCGCGAGCAGATCCGCAAAATCATGGGCGAGCAGATGCACGAGCGTCAGCAACTGGTCGACAAGTACCTGGAAAAACTCTCGCCGGCCGACCAGAAAGCCCTGAAAGACGAGATGGAGGCCAAGCACAAGAAAGCCGAAGCCGACGTTCGCGCCCTGCTGAAACCGGATCAACAGAAGCAATTCGACGAGATCCAGAAGAAACAAGCTGAGCGTCGCGCCGAATGGGCCGAGTTCAAGGCCTGGAAAGCGCAGCAAGCGCAAAAGGCGCAATAATGCGTTAACCCCGGACCCAACGGCTAATCACCGTTGGGTCTGATGCCTCTCAGTTCGTTGTGGGAGCGAGCCTTTGTGGCGAGGGAGCTTGCTCCCGTTGGGGCGCGAAGCGGCCCCGGTATTTCAAAGTTAAACCGTATGTAACGGGTTTACGACTGCTTCGCAGCCGAACGGGGCGATGCGGCGTTCCGACAAGCCCCCTCGCCACACATTGATTTGAGCTTGTTCGAGGATTTTCTGTGCGCTCATTGTTCTGGCGTATCCTGGCCAGCTTCTGGCTGGCCATCGCTCTGGTTGCAGGGCTTTCCATTTTGCTGGGACACATGCTCAACCAGGACGCGTGGATTCTCAGTCGCCACCCGGGCCTCAATACCCTGGCCGAACAGTGGACGCAAACCTACGAAAGCCAAGGCGAGGAAGCCGCCCAGGACATCCTGGAGCAGCGCAAGCGCCAATATCACATCGACGTTCAGGTGCTCAACGAGGCAGGAGACCCGGTGGTACGCGGCACCTTCCCTCGGCGTGCAGCCGCCTTCGAAGCACGGCAGCAAAACGATGATCGGCGCCTGCCGTGGCGACGCCTGACCGATGAATACACCAGCGCCAAGACGGGCGACACCTACCTGCTGATCTATCGCATTCCCCACCCGGAACTGGACGCCTGGCACCGTGAAAGCCTGCTCTGGCCGTTGAGCGCGCTGGGTATCGCCCTGGTGGTACTGACCCTGTTCAGCCTGCTGGTGACCTTTTCCATCACCCGACCGCTGAGCCGTTTACGTGGCGCAGTGCATGAATTGGGGCAGACGACGTATCAGCAAAACAGCCTGGCGCAACTGGCTAACCGCCGCGATGAATTCGGTGTGCTGGCCAACGACTTCAACCGCATGGGCGCGCGCCTGCAAAGCCTGATCGGCAGTCAGCGGCAATTGCTGCGCGATGTGTCCCACGAGTTGCGTTCGCCCTTGGCCCGACTGCGCATTGCGCTGGCACTGGCCGAGCGGGCCAATCCCCAGGAGCGGGAAAAACTCTGGCCGCGCCTGACCCGTGAATGTGATCGACTGGAAGCACTGATCAGCGAAATCCTGGTGTTGGCGCGGGTCGATGCCGACAACGCCAGTGCCGAAGAGGTGGATCTCAATGCACTGCTCAATACCCTGCAAAAGGATGCTCAGCTAAGTTCGCCGGAGCAGAACGTGCGCCTTGAGGCCGAGCCGCAACTGAACCTCAGAGGCTGGCCGACCATGATCGAGCGGGCCGTGGACAACCTGCTGCGCAATGCCCAACGCTTTAACCCGGTCGGGCAACCGATCGAAATGCAAGCGGCGCGTCAGGGCGACAGGATTGTGGTCAGCGTGCGCGATCACGGCCCCGGTGTAGAGGCTGATCATTTGAATCAGTTGGGGGAGCCGTTCTATCGGGCACCGGGGCAGACAACGGCCGGGCATGGCTTGGGGCTGGCTATCGCACGCCGTGCGGCGGAACGCCATGGCGGCAGTCTGGTGCTGGCCAATCATCCTGGAGGCGGGTTTATTGCCAGCCTGGAATTGCCGTTGGTGCCGGGGGCTGTCGTCCAACCCTGAACCCTGTGGGAGCGGGCTTGCCCGTTCCCACATGGACCTATATCTTCAGGCCTTACCGGACCAGGCGCTGACAAACTCGGCCAGATCAACCTTCTCCGCCACACGCGGTTCTTTCTGCGGCGTACCGAGATAAAGGAACGCAATCACCTCTTCCCCTTCGGCCAAACCCAACCCCTTGGCTACATGCGGCGAATAGGCCAGCTCACCGGTGCGCCATACCGCGCCAATGCCTTGCGCGTAAGCGGCCAGCAAAATCCCGTGAGCCGCGCAGCCTGCCGCCAACAATTGTTCGGATTTCGGGTATTTGACGTGATCCTGCAAACGCGCGATCACCACAACCACCAGCGGTGCACGCAGCGGGCCGTTACGGGCCTTGTCCAGCGCGGCTTCTGACACCTCGCTGTCTTGCAGTTTCGCCGCTTCGGCCAGCAACTCGCCCATTTGCTCGCGCGCCGCGCCTTCGACTGTCAGGAAGCGCCAAGGCTGCAAATGGCCGTGGTCTGGCGCACGCATCGCGGCGGCAAACAGCACTTCGCGTTGCTCGGCAGTGGGCGCCGGATCGAGCAGTCGTGGAACAGAAACACGGTTGAGCAAAGCGTCGAGAGCCTGCATCGGCCACCTCCTGAAAAAAATGTCTGCCTATTCTAGCGGTATCCGGCACAGGGCTGTCGGTTTACATGCCCTGCCCCGCAGGTAGAATGGAGCCCTCCCTACTTCAGCCCGAGCGGACTTCATGGCGTTGCCGACCTTACGGATCATTGGTTTCATCATCGGCATCTTCCTGATCACGCTGGCCATTTCCATGGCCGTGCCCATGGCTACCCTGGTGATCTTCGAGCGCACCAGCGACCTGCCGTCATTCCTCTGGGCCAGCATGATTACCTTTGTCGCCGGCCTGGCCCTGGTCATTCCGGGGCGTCCCGAACACATCCATCTGCGCCCGCGAGACATGTACCTGCTGACCGTCAGCAGCTGGCTGGTGGTGTGCATCTTCGCCGCCCTGCCGTTCCTGCTGACCCAGAACATCAGCTACACCGACTCATTCTTCGAAAGCATGTCCGGCATCACCGCCACCGGCTCGACGGTGCTCACGGGCCTGGACACCATGTCCCCCGGCATCCTGATATGGCGCTCCTTGCTGCACTGGATCGGCGGGATCGGCTTTATCGGCATGGCGGTCGCGATTCTGCCATTGCTGCGCATCGGTGGCATGCGGCTGTTTCAGACCGAGTCGTCAGACCGTTCCGAAAAGGTCATGCCCCGTTCGCACATGGTGGCGCGCTTGATCGTTGCGACCTACGTCGGCATCACCATTTTCGGCAGCCTGGCGTTCTGGTGGGCCGGGATGAGCCCGTTCGATGCGATCAACCACGCGATGTCGGCGATTTCCACCGGCGGGTTTTCCACCTCCGACCAGTCTTTGGCCAAATGGCCGGAGCCTGCGGTGCATTGGGTCGCGATCGTCATCATGATTCTCGGCGCCTTGCCGTTCACCTTGTATGTCGCCACGTTACGCGGTAACCGTCGGGCGCTGATCAAGGATGAACAGGTGCAAGGCTTGCTCGGCATGTTGCTGGTGACCTGGCTGGTGCTCGGCACCTGGTACTGGTGGACCACCCAGTTGCACTGGCTGGACGCCTTGCGGCATGTGGCGCTGAACGTCACTTCGGTGGTGACGACGACAGGTTTTGCACTGGGGGACTACAGCCTCTGGGGCAACTTCTCGCTGATGCTGTTCTTTTACCTGGGGTTTGTTGGCGGCTGCTCGGGTTCGACCGCTGGCGGGATCAAGATTTTCCGCTTTCAGGTGGCCTACATTCTGCTCAAGGCCAACCTTAACCAGTTGATTCACCCGCGCGCGGTGATCAAGCAGAAGTACAACGGCCACCGTCTCGACGAAGAAATCGTACGTTCGATCCTGACCTTTTCGTTCTTTTTCGCCATCACCATTTGCGTGATCGCTCTACTGCTGTCGCTGCTCGGCGTGGACTGGATGACCGCCCTTACCGGCGCGGCCAGCACGGTGTCCGGCGTCGGCCCGGGGTTGGGCGAAACCATTGGCCCGGCGGGTAACTTCGCCAGCCTGCCGGATGCCGCGAAGTGGATTCTCTCGTTCGGCATGCTGTTGGGTCGGCTGGAGATCATTACGGTGTTTGTTCTGTGTATCCCTGCGTTCTGGCGTCACTGACCGGCTTGAGCGCTTCCGTCAGCCGCGCCCGGTATTCGCCGGGGGTGGTGTCGAACCAGCGTCGGAAAGCGCGGAAGAAGTTGCTCGGATCGGCAAACCCCAGCAGGTAGGCAATTTCCAGCAGCGTCATGCTCGGTCGCGCCAGGTATTGCTCGGCCAGTTCACGCCGTGTGTCATCCAGCAACGTCTGAAAACTCGTGCCCTCTTCCTGCAAGCGTCGCTGCAAGGTGCGTTGCGACAGGTGCAGCGCCTGCGCTACCGCATCGCGCTTGGGTTCGCCCTGGGGCAGCAAGCGGCACAACACCTGCCGCGCATTGTGGGTCACGCGGCTCTCGGCAAACCGCGCCAGGTATTCACCGGCAAAGCGATCGTGCAGCAACGCCATGGCCTCGTTGGCGGTGGGCAACGGTGCCTCCAGGTCAGCGCGCTCGAAAATCAAGGCATCATAGGGCGCATTGAACATCATCGGCGCGTGGAAGGCTTGCTTATACGGTTCGAGGTCGGCGGGTTGATCGCCCTGCAGCAGCACTTTGCGCGGATGCAGCGCGCTCCCGGTCAGCCACCCGCAAAACGCCAGGGCACAGGCCATCGATGCTTCAGCGCTTTGTCGGGTCGGCGGCAAGTGGTCGCCATGCACCGTCAGAATCAGCGCATAACCCTCGTCCAGTATGCGAAAACTCAGATCGGCACTTTCGGCGATGATTCGCTGATAACGCACCAGACGTTGAAAGCCTTCGGCCAGGGTTCGACTGGACATCAAGGCATAACCGGCAACGTGCAGGGACGCCGGTCGCACCACCTTGCCCATGTTCAGGCCGATCGCCGGGTTGCCGGACAACTCGACCGCGCGCTGCCAGAGCCGCGTCATGGAATCTTGCGGGAAGCGCGCATCCGGATCATCCAGTGCCGCATAGTCGAGCCCTAGCTGCTTGAACAAAACCCGGCAATCCAGGCCGTCCATTTCCAGTGCTTTGACAATCCCCATCGCCCAGCTTGCAGAAGTCGTTCGTTCGCTCATGGCGTTTACTACGTGATGGCCGCATGCCACGACCCAATGCCCAAGGATACTAAAGTGGCGCCTATTGTCACTGGCTGATGCCTATGATCACTCTAGACTTAAATAGGCTACCCGCAGCGCAACTTGTTGCCTGCACACACCACAGAGATCGCAGTCGTGGAAAACATCAAACGTTTCAACAGCTTCGCTGCGTTTTACCCGTATTACCTCAGCGAACACCGCAATAGCACTTGTCGACGACTGCACTTTGTCGGCACCACGCTGGTTATTGTCATTCTGGCGCTGACCATCGCCAAAGGCGCATGGTGGCTGTTGCTGGCCCTGCCGCTGGCCGGTTACAGCTTCGCCTGGGTCGGGCATTTCTTCTTCGAGAAGAATCGTCCTGCAACCTTTCAGCATCCTCTTTACAGCCTGCTCGGCGATTTCGTCATGTACCGCGACATGATTGTAGGTCGCGTGCCGTTCTAGGCTCCTTTGGCCACAAAAGCGTCCTGTGCAGCCAGTGCAGCGCTCTGGATCCAAGCCCTACACTCCAAACATCCCTTTCGATAAGAACAAGAGGATAGCCGATGAATGCCCGCGCCCGTTTTACCCACATGCAGGACGGCACGCAGGAAGACTGGGCGATCATCGCCACAGACTTCAGCGCCTATGCCCGGCAATTGCCCACAAGGATCGTGGCGCATTTGAAGTTACTGGAAGGTGATTTCGGCGGATTCCCGGTGGATCGCCTGACCCACTCGCTGCAAACCGCCAGCCGCGCCTGGCGCGATGGCCGCGACGAAGAGTACGTGGTCTGCGCTTTGCTCCATGACATCGGCGACACACTGGGGTCCTACAACCACCCGGACATCGCCGCAGCGATTCTCAAGCCGTTCGTCAGTGCCGAGAACCTGTGGATGGTGGAGAAACACGGGATTTTCCAGGGCTATTACTTCTTCCATCACCTGGGCATGGACCGGCATTTGCGCGAGCAATTCAGCGCTCATCCGCAGTATCAGGCGACCATCGAATTTTGCGCCCGGTACGACGCGGCGGCGTTTGACCCGGCATACGACACGCTGCCGCTGAGCTTTTTCGAACCGATGATGAAGCGGTTGTTTGCGCAGCCGAAGCATTCGATCTACAAGGCGGCGATGGAAGAACAAGCGCCGGCCTGAAGATCTTTTGACTTTGCTTTTAAGCCGGCTCTGCGACTTTAATTGCCTTCAATTCCGCCTCCCGCGCTTGGGCATCGGCCAACCGGTACAACTCGATCGAGCCGTCCCAATGCTCGATCAGCGCCGTGCACGACTCCACCCAATCCCCGCAATTGAGGTAGTCCACCTCGCCAACCTTGCGAATTTCGGCATGGTGAATGTGCCCACACACCACGCCATGCAACTCGCGTTTGACGCATTCGTGGGCAATGGCTTCCTCAAAATCGCTGATGAAACTGACGGCGGTCTTGACCTTGTGCTTGAGGTACGCCGACAACGACCAATAGCCGTAGCCATAACGGGCCCGCCAATGGTTGAGCCAGCGGTTGAGGGTCAGGGTAAATTCGTAGGCCGAGTCGCCGAGGAACGCCAGCCAGCGGTGATAGCGAGTAATGACGTCGAACTGATCGCCATGAATCACCAGCAGATG
Source organism: Pseudomonas sp. 05N433 (assembly GCF_056396925.1). Lineage (NCBI taxonomy): Bacteria > Pseudomonadati > Pseudomonadota > Gammaproteobacteria > Pseudomonadales > Pseudomonadaceae > Pseudomonas > Pseudomonas sp. 05N433. Next base: position 20,462 of record NZ_JBFTML010000009.1, read on the forward strand.
ACGACCATCGGCGGTCACGTGCACGGCTTCGTCCACCAGCTGGATATTGCCCAGCATCAGTTTCGAATAACGGCGCAGGAATTCGTCATGGTTGCCGGTGACGTAGATCACTTCCGTGCCGCGCTTGCTCATGGTCAACAGGCGACGAATCACATTGGTGTGCGCCTGGGGCCAATACATGCCGCTGCGCAGCTTCCAGCCGTCGATGATGTCACCGACCAGGTAAATCCTGTCGGCATGGTAGCCCTTGAGAAACTGCGACAGGTGTTCGGCCTGGCAGTCCCGTGTGCCCAAATGCACGTCGGAAATCCATAAGGTCCGCACACGTTGCTTACGGCTGGGTTTGGCGAGCTCGGCGCTGGTCATGGGCAACCCTCTGGACAAGTTTTGGCAAGCTTGCGCCGGTCGGGTTAATTGCCCATGACAATCGCAAGTCAGTCCTGTGACAACGCGCGAACGCAGGGCCTCGGTGTAGACTGGCGGCTTCACTCATCAATATCGCCACGAGACCTGCGATGAGACCGATCCTCACCCTGCGCCAATACACCCACGACCTGATCGTCCACAGCCACGACCACGCGCAACTGGTATTCGGACTGTCGGGTGCACTGGATTTCGAGGTCGAGGGGCTTGGCAGTCAGGTGGTTCAGCAGAGTTTCGTGGTGGTGCCGTCCGGGGCGCATCATGCCTGCGACAGTGCCCATGGCAGCCGTTGCCTGGTGCTGGATGTGCCGAGCGATCAGTGGGTGTCTCAGTCGCTGGGGGACCACGCCGAGGCCAGCCGCCGCTTGCTCGACAATGCCGGGCGCCTGTCGCTGGACGCCGGGCAAAGCCAATTGGTGAGCTGGCTGGCGGGCAGCCCGATCAGCGATCCGCTGATCGCCCAGCAAGGCGCGGTGTTGCTGCTGGCCAGCCTCAACAACGCCAAGCCCGACACGGTCGGCGGTCGGCGTCTACCGTATGCGGCGCTCAATGCTCACATCGATCAATACGCGGCCTATCCACTGCAAGTCGCCGACCTGGCGCGCATTGCCGGCCTGTCCAGCGCTCGCTTGCACGCGCGGTTCGTGGCGGAATGCGGGCAAACGCCGATGGACTACATCCGCAGTCGCCGGCTGCACATCGCCGTGCGTTTGTTACGCGATTCGGCGCTACCCATTGGCGAGATCGCGTGTCGGGTCGGCTACAGCTCCCAGAGCGCATTCGCCGCAGCAGTGCTGCGTGAATTCGGCGCCTCACCCGGTAAATTGCGCCGCGAGGCTGGCGACAAATAACGCGAGTCTGGCGACAGACACCCGCAAGCACATCGTTCATTGTGTAGGAGTTGCCGAAGGCTGCTCCTACACAGGTCGACGGTGTCGTCGGCCAGATTCGATACGTTATTCAAGGACTGCAATGACTCCCCGTACCGCCCTTGGCGCTCTGCATATCGGTGCACTGATGTTCGGCCTGACCGGCGTGTTCGGCAAACTTGCCGCCGCCTCACCGGCGATCATCGTGTTCGGTCGTGCCGCGTTTGCCGTCCTCGCCCTGGCGTTTTTCGCCCGGTTCGCCAGTAATACCCGTTGGCAAACACTCGACGCCGTGGACTGGCGCCGCCTGTTGCTCAGCGGCTTGCTGCTGACCGGGCACTGGGTGAGTTTCTTCATTGCGGTGAAGGTGGCCGGGGTGGCGATCGCGACCCTGGGCTTTGCCAGTTTCCCGGCGTTTACCGTGATCCTCGAAGGGCTGATTTTCCGCGAGCGCATCCGCGCCAATGAAATCTTGCTGGTGGTGCTGGTCAGCATCGGTTTGGTACTGGTCACACCGGACTTCGATCTGGCCAGCGGCGCCACCACCGGCCTGTTGTGGGCAGTGGCCTCCGGCCTGCTGTTCTCCCTGCTGTCCCTGACCAACCGCGCCAGCTCCGGGCGAATCCCGCCGGTGCAGGCGGCGCTGTGTCAGAACGTAGTGGTTGCGATCTGCCTGCTGCCGGTGGCGATGCCGCAGTTGAGCGAAGTACGCGCCATCGACTGGCTGTGGATTGGCCTGCTCGGGGTGTTCTGCACCGGCGTCGCTCACAGCCTGTTCGTCGCCAGCCTGGCAGTGATCAAGGCCCGGACCGCGTCAGTGGTGTTTGCCCTGGAGCCGGTTTACGGCATCACCCTGGCCTGGTTGTTGTTCGATGAAAACCCGACGCTGCGCATGCTGATCGGCGGCGCGTTGATCATCGTGGCCATCGTGGTTTCCAGCCGGTTGTCCGGCGGTTCAAGCCACAAGACCGTTGCCGCGCAAGCGCCGTCTCACTGAGTGCGGTCGTTGTGGCCCAGGTCGCGGTCCGGATCGATCTGATCGCGGACCCGCTGCTTGAGCACCTTGGCCTCGGGGAAACCGCCGTCGGCCTTGCGTTCCCAGAGCTGCACATCGTCGCAGAAAATGTGGAACACCCCGCCGGTGCCGGGCACCAGGGATACTTTGCCCAGGTCGTCGCCGAAGGTGCTGAGCAGTTCCTGGGCCAGCCAGGCGGCGCGCAACAGCCATTGGCATTGCGTGCAGTAGGTGATGACGATTTCCGGTTTACGTGCGGTCATGATTGGCAAAACTCCTCTGCCTGAGGGAGCCGCCTCCCCTGTAGGAGCGAGGCTTGCCCGCGAAGAACGATAATGCGGTCATTCTGATAAGCCGCGCCGTCCCTTTCGCGGGCAAACCTCGCTCCTACACGGGGAGGGGTGTTATCGAATACCCGCCAACAGCGTTCGGGCCGTCTCCTTCAGTGGCTCGTCGCCTTCCTTGAGCAACTCGTTCAGCAGCTCGATGGCGCTGTCCAGGTCGCCGTCGTCAATGCAGGTCTGGGCCTGTTCGAGTTTGCCGGCGCTGCTCGGCTCGACCGGTTCAAGATCCATCAACTCAGCATTCAGCGGTTCAAGCTCCAGCGGCTGGCCGGGATCGCTGAATTCGTTGAGAAAGGTCTCGTCCAGAGATTGCGAGTCAGGTTCGGCGACCCATTCAAGCTCGGGCTCATCCAGCGTCGGCTCGTCGGGTATTTCGAAGACATCGGGCAACACATGCAGATTCGAAGTGAACCCGGGCTCGTCTGCCGGTGATGGCTCATTCGATGGTTTGGCGCTGGGCGGTGAGTTGTCGAAGGGGCTGATCAGGTCCCAGTTCGCATCCATCGACAGGTCGTCGAGGTTCAGCTGAAACTCATCGCTCGGTGCCGCTGGGATTGCAGGCGTGGACGGAGCCACTGCCACCGCGGTGGTCACCGGCACGGCATCGATCAGTTTCGGATGGCGGTTGCGGATGTCCTGAAGTTGCTGTGTGTCAAACCCGGCGTCACGCAGGCTACTTTCCTGCGCGTCATACGCTTGCACGTCACCCTGGTTACCAAGAACCTCCAGCAGCTGCACGGCCAGGTCGGTGCGCTGGGGCTCCTTGACCAACGCCTCTCGCAACAGTCCGGCTGCCTCGGACAATCGGCCATAGGCGAGGTAGATACTAACCCCCTCCAGCACGTCGCCTGCGACAGTCTCATCCGCCGAGCCGGCCACCGATCGCGCCTGGGCGGCTGGCCTGGCCGGTTCTGCCGTGCGGCTGAGCACCGGTTCATGACGCGACGGCTGCACGGGTAGCAGCTCGGGTAAGGCCTGAACCTGCTGTCGTTGACGGCGAATGAACACTGCGAGCGACACCAGGGCCACCAACAACAGCAACCCGATGATCAGCGGCCAATGGGATGCTTCGGACGTCTCGACAACCACCGGAACCGGCGCCGGCACCTCGGGTGCGGCAGGCGCCGCCGACGCCTGTTTGACTTCCGTCAGTTGGGTTTGCAGCTCAGACACCTGTTTTTTCTGAACGGCGATCTGCTCGTCCTGCGCCTGCAGCTTCGCATTGAGTTCATCGATGGTCTTTTGCAGCTGCTGGTTTTGCAGCACGCTGGTGGCCAGTTGTTCGGCAACAGGATCACTCGCCGGCGTAGCGGCTGATTTATCGACATCAGGCTTGGGTGCCGAACTATTCACCGCAGGTGGCGGTGCAACAGCCGGTTCAACAGACGGGAACGCGGAATCCTGAGGGCTCGGCGCGGGGTCGTCGTTGACGGGAACAATCCCAGGTGAACCCGGCGGATCGATCAGCACGGTGTACTCGCGCAGCAAACGCCCATTGGGCTGATTGAGCTGCACCAGAAAATTCAGAAAGGGTTCCTTGACCGGCTTACTGGACGTCACCCGGATCAGGTTGCGGTTGCCCCGCAGGATCGGCGTGAACTTCAGGTTATTGAGGAAGAACACCCGCTCGACACCAGCGCGGCTGAACTCCTCCGCCGTCGCCAGGCTGACCGACAGTTCGCCCTCCCCCAGACCACCGACATCCAGCAGGGCGATATCGGCGCTGAATGGCTGATTCAACGCCGAATGCTGGGTGATCTCACCCAAGCCTAGCGCGGGGGCCAATGCCGAGTAAGTGACGGCACCACCGACCAGCAGCAGCCGGGTGCAACACCGCAATACAACGTGCCAACTCTCGAGCATGAGCATCCCTTAGATAACCAGAACCAACCTGTATGCATTCGCACATCCGGTACGAACACGATATTGCCTAGTAGTTCTTTATAGTCTGCCCAACGGGGTATCTCAAAAGTCCGACGCGTGGTTGTGCCTCAAGATTTTTCCAGGTTGCCCAGGATGTGCGCGTGGACACGCATGCAGACCTTCAAATCCGCCTCATCAACGCCTTCGAACAATTCGTGGCGCAGTTGCGTGGCAATGGTTTCAATTTGTTCGATCAAGGGGCGGGCCGGGGCACAGAGGACGATTTTTTTCGCCCGACGGTCTTCCAGCACCGATTGGCGTTGCACCAGGCCCTGACTTTCCAGGCTATCGAGCAGTCGAGCCAGGGTAGGCCCTTCGACGCCGACGCTTTGCGCCAGTTCACGCTGGGTGGGAGCATCATCGAAACGCGCCAGGTGCAGCAGCACCAGCCAGCGCGCCTGGGACAGGCCCAGGCCAGCCAGTCGGCGGTCCAGTTCGGCACGCCAGCCCCGAGACATCTGGGCCAGTTGCATGCCAAAGCGGTGTTGATCGGTTAACGGCATAAAACACTCATGGTTAGACTGAAATAGAGAAAAACTAATTATTAGTCAGCTAAGCATGACCTTTGGCTATAGGCAAGGTTTGCTCTGTACTGAATCGTTACATCTGCGCGACAGGTCATTCAAATTTCGAATTCCGACTGCAGCGCCGCACGAACGCAATACAAAACGCCTTCCGGCACCCGTCCTGCGAACAACGCGGCGATCTCCGCCACCGGCGGCAACTCGCCTTCGCCGTCGAGGAAGGCGTCCTGAACTTCGCCCATCAACTCTTCAGGCAGGTCCAGCGCCTGTTCCAGTGACAGCTGCTGCTTGCCGATGGCCTCGGCGAGCATCGTGTAGACGTTCTTTTCCGAGCATTGCAGCTGACCGGCGATCTGCAGCGGTGTCATGCCGGCCCGGGCCAGCGTGATCAGCTCGTGGCGCACATCGGCCACCACTTTCGGCGCCTCGACCTGACCGCCGAGCACTTCGAGGAAAGCCTCGCCGTAACGTTCCAGTTTGCGCGCGCCGACACCGCTGACCGTGGCCATTTCCGCCAGCGAGGTCGGCTGGCTGCGGAGCATTTCCAGCAGCGTCGAATCGGGGAAGATGACATACGGCGGCACGCCATGTTCTTCGGCCAGTTTGCGACGCAAGGCACGCAGGGCTTCCCACTGTTCGCGCTCCTCGAAGCGGACCAGTTGGCTCGCCTGGCTCTTGCTGCTTTTAGCGGTGGTTTGCGGCTTGAGGTCGCGGCGCAGTTCCAGGGTCACTTCGCCCTTGAGCAGCGGCCGGCAGGTATCGCTCAGGCGCAGCCCGCCGTAGCCTTCGAGGTCGATGTCCGCCAGACCGCGGGCAACAAGTTGTCGGAACAAGGAGCGCCATTCACTTTCGCCCAGCGCTTTGCCTACGCCGTATACCGACAAATGCTGATGACCGAAACTGCGGACCTTTTCGTTGTCCTTGCCCAGCAACACGTCCACCAGATGGCCGACGCCATAACGCTGACCGGTGCGGTAGATCGCCGACAGCGCCTGGCGGGCCGGCTCGGTGGCGTCCCAGGTCTGCACGCCGTCGACACAGTTGTCGCAGTGGCCGCAGGGCTCGGGCATGTCTTCGTCGAAGTACGCCAGCAGGGTCTGGCGGCGGCAGCGGGTTTCCTCACAGAGCGAGAGCATGGCGTCGAGTTTGTGCTGCTCCAGACGCTTGTGGCGTTCGTCGCCTTCGGAGTTTTGCAGCATCTGCTTGAGCATCACCACGTCTTGCAGGCCGTACGCCATCCAGGCATCCGCCGGCAGACCGTCACGACCGCCGCGACCGGTTTCCTGGTAATACGCCTCAAGGGACTTCGGCAAGTCGAGGTGAGCCACAAAACGCACGTTGGGCTTGTCGATGCCCATGCCGAACGCCACGGTGGCGACCATGATCAGGCCTTCCTCGTTGAGGAAGCGCTTCTGGTGATGCGCCCGGGTTTCGTTGGCCAGACCGGCGTGGTACGGCAGCGCCGGGAAGCCTTGCTCACTGAGGAACACCGCCACTTCGTCGACCTTTTTGCGCGACAGGCAGTAGACGATACCGGCATCGCTGCGCCGCTCGGCGAGGAACGCCAGCAACTGCTTGCGCGGCTGCTCCTTGGGCACGATGCGATAGAAAATATTCGGGCGGTCGAAACTCGACAGGAAACGCTCGGCATCCTGCAAATGCAGACGATCGACGATTTCTTCCCGGGTGCGCTTGTCGGCGGTGGCGGTCAGGGCGATGCGCGGGACGTTGGGGAACAATTCCGCCAACTGGCCCAGTTGCAGGTATTCGCGACGGAAGTCGTGGCCCCATTGGGACACGCAGTGCGCTTCGTCGATGGCGAACAGGGCGATTTCGAGGCTTTGCAGGAAGGCCAGCATCCGTGGCTGCACCAGGCGTTCGGGCGCCAGGTAGAGCATTTTCACCTCGCCGCGCTTGATCCGTGCAGCAAGATCACGCTGCTGCTCGGCGCTCAGGGTGGAGTTCAACGACGCCGCGGCGACGCCCAGCTCTTCGAGGGTGGCGACCTGATCGTCCATCAGCGCGATCAGCGGCGACACCACCACCGCCAGGCCTTCGCGCAGCAGCGCCGGCACCTGGAAGCACAAGGACTTGCCGCCCCCGGTAGGCATCAGCACCAGGGCGTCGCCGCCACTGGCCACGCGCTCAATGATTGCACCCTGACGGCCACGGAAACTGTCGTAGCCGAAGATGTCCTTGAGGACGCGTTGAGCCTGTTCGAGCATAAAAACTCCAAAAATCACCGAAACATCCCTGCAAGGCTGGTTCAGAACCACGAAAGCTGCACAAACAAATCGTAAGTGCGCATTGCATGACGCTGCATATTTCAGCCGTGACGCCAGCAGGGCATCACAAAACGCGCGAGTATACCCGAGCCCTCCCTTGCAAAGGGCGCCGCTGATAAGACGCACACAAGCCAACCGCGGGAGCAAATATGCCGCGCGGCTGGCCTGAGCGCTCAAGAAGGCCTAGAATTCCCGCATCGTATATTCCCCAAGGTAGCCCTTTAATGTCCTTCGCTGAGCAACTAACCCGCCTGCAAGTCTTCCTCGACGCCGACGAGCTGCATGACGAGGCGCTGGACTACGTGGCCGCCCACGGCTACCTCACTGCGCTGTCGATCTGCTCCGAAAGCGTTCCCGACCGTGAGTGGATCGACGCGCTGTTCGCCGAAGAGCCGCATTACGCCGACGACACCGAGCGTGAAGCGATCGAATCCACCCTGGTGCTGCTCAAGGCTCACATCGCCCGCCAACTGGCGTCCGACGAAGAGTTCGAGCTGCCATGCGACCTCGACCTGGGCGATGACCCGGACGATTCCGACCTGCGCGGCTGGTGCATCGGTTTCATGGAAGGCGTGTTCCTGCGCGAAGCCGCCTGGTTCGAAACTGCCGAAGACGAAGTCAGTGAAATGCTGCTGCCGATCATGGTCGGTTCGGGTCTGTTCGACGAACAGCCTGAGTTCTCCGACATCGCGGCCGACGCCAACCTGATGGACGACATGATCGTGCAAATCCCGGAAGCCCTGACCGCGCTGTACTTGCTGTGCAACGCGCCAGACGAAAAACCGGCGATCCTCAAGCCACGTCACCACTAAGGTTTTGCCTCTGGACAACCCCATAGGCAACCGCCCCCTGATGTTGCGCTACGTGCTGCTGGCCATCGGCTGGCTGAGCGTAGCGCTGGGGGTGATCGGGATTTTCCTGCCGGTGCTGCCCACCACACCGTTCCTGCTGTTGGCGGCAGCCTGCTTCGCCCGCAGTTCGCCGCGTTTCTATCACTGGCTGGTTGAACATCCACGGCTTGGACCCTGGATTCGCGACTATCTGGACGGCAACGGCATTCCGCTCAAGGGCAAGGTCTACACCATCGGGTTGATGTGGACGAGCATCCTGTTCTCCTGCTACCTGGTGCCCCTGCCGTGGGCGCGCGGGTTCATGCTGACCAGTGCGGTGCTGGTGACGGTTTATATCCTCAAGCAGAAAACCCTGCATAAACCCTGATTCCTATCGATGGCTCGAGGCTTTTGTGGCGAGGGAGCTTGCTCCCGCTGGGTTGCGAAGCAGCCCCAAAACCTGCAACCCGCCTTCTCCTGACACACCTCATTGATCGGTTTGGCGACTGCTGCGCAGCCGAACGGGAGCAAGCTCCCTCGCCACAGGAAACAACCCGCCGACATCCTTTCGTCCGACGACCTACCCGACCGCCCCGTAAACACCGCCTAGACTTCAGACATCTGCACCCGAGCAGCCAGACATGCCCCGCAGTCCGCGTAGTCCAGGATGGTCAACGCTCCGACTTCGGTTCGGCGGATGGCTGCTGCTGGCGAGTTTTCTACTGGCCGGGTTGGGCAGTGTCTGGGCCGACTGGGATTTTGCGCAGGTTCTGCAAACGGCCGAAAAACGCTACGGCCCCCTTGGCGAGGCACAGGGACGGATCGAGGCCTGGAGCCAAATGCTGCAAAGCGAACGCAACCAGCCTGAGCGCGAACAACTGAACGCGGTCAATCACTTCTTCAATCAGCAACTGAGTTTTCAGGATGACACGCGCATCTGGCATCAGACCGATTACTGGGCCACGCCCGTGGAGTCCTTGATCAAAGCCGCAGGCGACTGCGAAGACTTCGCCCTGGCGAAATACTTCAGCCTGCGTCACCTCGGGATTCCCAGCGAAAAACTACGCATCACCTACGTCAAGGCCCTGACCCAGAACCAGGCGCACATGGTGTTGACCTTCTACAGCAGCCCCACGGCCGATCCGCTGGTGCTGGACAACCTGATCGACGAGATCCGCCCCGCCTCCCAACGCAAAGACTTGCTGCCGGTGTACGCCTTCAACGCCGAAGGCCTGTACTTGCCGGGAGCCAATGGTGGTAAACGCAGCAGCGACTCGAAAAAACTGTCGCGCTGGCAAGACGTATTGAAAAAGATGCAAATCGAAGGGTTCGCCGTGGGCGAAGGCTAGCCGCCACTGCAAGGAGTGTTTTCATGTCACTGCGCAAACAGTTGTTCCTCGCCATTTGCCTGTTCTTGCTGGTGGCCTTCAGCGGCAGTTTTTTTGTCAGCCTGGAAAGCTCCCGTGAACAGATGCTCAGTCAGTTGCGCTCCCACGCCCAGGACGCCGCCACGGCGCTGGGCCTGTCGTTGACCGCGCAGATCGACGACCCGGCGATGATCGAATTGATGGTCAGCTCGATTTTCGACAGTGGCTATTTCAGCAGCATCCGGGTCATCAGCATCGAGAATGAACAAGTGCTGGTGGAGCGCAGCGTACCAGCGCAAATCGAGGGTGTACCCGGCTGGTTCGTCAGTCTGGTGAACCTGCGCCCACAAGGTGGCGATGCACTGGTCACGCGTGGCTGGGACCAGGCAGCCCGGGTCGAAGTGCTGAGCAACCCGCAGTTCGCCCTGGCCAAACTCTGGGACAGCTCCCTCGGCAGCCTGATCTGGCTGCTGATTTGCGGATTACTCAGCGCCGTGTTCGGAGGCTGGCTATTACGCCGGCAATTGCGCCCGCTCGACAACATGGTCAAACAGGCGGAAGCCATCAGTAAACGCGAGTTCCGCAGCTTGCCAAAATTGCCGCGCACGCCGGAGCTCAAACGCGTGGTGCTGGCCATGAACCAGATGGTCGAAAAACTCAAAGCGCTGTTCGCCGAAGAGGCCGCGCGCAGCGAAAAACTGCGCTCCGAATCCTATCAGGACAACCTTACGGGCCTGGCCAACCGGCGCTTGCTGGATGAACAACTGGCCGACCAATTACTGGATTCCGAGCAAAGCCGCGACGGTCATTTGCTGATGCTGCGGATCAACGACCTGATCGGCCTCAATCAACGCCTGGGTGGCCAGCGCACCGATGCCCTGATCAGCGCCGTCGGCGAGTTGCTCAAGCGCCTGACGCAACCTGCAGAACGTCGTACCTGGCTCGCGGCGCGCAATCGCGGTGGCGAATTCAGCTTGCTGACGCCGGGTCTGGACAGTAGGGGGGCCGCGCGCCTGGCCTCCGAAATCAGCGCCACCCTGGAAAACCTGCGCCTGACCGGCGCCAGCGACTGCATGCCCGTGGCGCACCTGGGCATCGTCGCCTACCACCCGGGCGAACCGGCAAATGATGTGCTGCTGCGCCTCGACCAAGCGCTGACCCAGGCCCGGCAACATCCCGAGCGGCCATGGATATACCAGGCCCAGGTCGATACTGCGCCGAATCATTCTCAGCATGATTGGCGCAACTGGATCGACGATGCGCTGACCGAAGGCAAGATGCAGTTGTATTTCCAACCGGTGGTGCAATGCGCCGACACCAGTCAGGTGCTGCACCACAAAGTCCTCGCGCGCCTGCTCGACCCGCAGGGCCAGGCCGTTGCCGCCGGGCATTTCCTGCCGTGGATCGAACGCCTCGGCTGGTCGGCGCGGTTCGATCTGGCGATGCTCGAAACCACCCTCGAATACCTCGCCGCCAACCGCTGGCCGCTCGCGTTGAGCCTGTCCGGCAGCACCCTGCGCGACCAGACCCAGCTGAAACTGATCTGCGACATACTCGAATCATTGCCGGAACTGGCGCCTCTGCTGACCCTGGAAATCGACGAACGCCAACTGCCGCCCCCCGAAGAACTGCAACGCCTGAGCCACAGCCTGCTCAACACCGGTTACCGCATCGGTTTGCAGCATTTCGGCGGCAGCTTCAGCCAGATCGGCAACCTGACGCAGCTGGGGTTGGCGTACTTGAAAATCGATGGGGCGTACATTCGGGGTATCGATCAGCAGAGTGACAAGCGGTTGTTTATCGATGCGATATACCGGGCGACCAACAGCATTGATCTGCCGTTGATTGCGGAAATGGTCGAGACCAAAGGGGAACTGGAGGTGATCCGGGAGTTGGGGCTATTTGGGGTGATGGGGCGGTTGATCGGGCCACCGGAGCCGATGTGAGGGGTATGACCACTCGTCTAAAACCTGTGCGCACCTGTCAGATCTGACAGTAGGCAAACACTCACGCCGATTATCTAATCCTTCCGTATCGGTGCCGCCCAATCGGGCAGCCGGGCGCCTCTATGGAAGGTATGCATTCATGAACAGCCCCCTGACAAACGCTGACCTCGCCTCCAATGGACAAGTCGTTGTATTCCCGCCCGATCGCGGCATCGGCGTGCTGGCCGTAGACCCGCCCTACCCGCCGGGCTACAAACCGCAGAGCGACGGTGCGTTGGGGATCAACATCAACATGGTGCACGGCGACCGAGACGGTTTGCTGGTTTACATCCTGGCCTATCTGAACATGGCCATCGGCGACTACATCACGGTTTACATCGAAACAAAAAACGCGTCCGTCGCTGAATTTTCCGTCACCGAAGCCCACTTCGATGCCGAAGGCAACGCGAAAAACATTCCTTTCTATATTTCCGCCACAGACATGGAAGCCAGGTTTGCGCCGCTGCTATCGGAGAACAAGCAATTCTGGTTCGAAGTTGAGCGTGTGAGCGGAAACGACACCGAACAATCGCCACCTGTGCCGCTGTTTTATAAATACCCGGCGCCGGGTGAACCGGACACAGACGGCGGAAAACCCTTCAACCAGGGCCTCAAGCTGCCCGTTGCTTCGGAATCCGTCATTGATAAAACCGTGGTCAATGAAGGTATGTTCGTGACCGTTCTGGCGTATTACAACCAGAAAATCGGTGATGTGGTCGTCCTTGCCTTTGGAACGCTGCTCCTTGAGGTCACCGTCACTGCGTTGGGTGATGTGGTCTTTGAATTGACACCTGAAATGCTCGCCAAACTGCCGCTCACCTCTACGGTGATCGTACGCTGGGAGGTGTTCTATGTCGTGGAGAATTCGAGCGGCTGGTCGGATTCGCTGATCCTGGTTTTCAAGCCAGGGATAGTGCTGCTGACCGCACCGATTTTTGAACAGGCCGATCCCGACGATGTGGTTCATCACGATTGGCTCGTGGGCGGTACCCTGCGGATACTGGTCACCGGTGTGTTTGCAAAAGATGAACTGCTCGAACTGACATTTGAAGGGATCACGAATGGTGGCGACCTGGCCACCCACACCTTCAGCAGGACGCTGACTGCCGCGACCAGAACCGTGGTCTTCGAGGTTCCCAATGAGTGGGTTCGCAACCTGATCCGAGGCTCGGCGCAGGCGTTCTATCAAGTGGTCAGAACAGGCAACCCTCAACCATCGAAACACGCGGGTATCACCATCACCGGTACGTCCCTGCCATTGGGCCTGCCGATGGTCGAGCCGCTGGAGAGCAACGATACCCTGCCAGCGGATACGACCTTGGCGAAGGTGGAGTTCGCCACGTATTGGCCCATGAAAGCGGGCGCGAAGGCCGAATTATGTTGGCAAACCATTGACTCGGACGGTATTGCGATCCTGTTTATTTTCCAACTGATCGTCACCGACCCGACGCTGCCGCTCATCTTCCAGGTGCCAACCAAATACATAGCCCCTTACGCCGGTGCCCCATTGACGCTGCAATGCAAAATCACCAACCCGGGTAAAGTCGAGGTGGTTTCCGATCTGCTGGGTTTAAAGATTGGGGATGAGAAAGACATCGTCCTCGAGCTGCCGTTTCTGGTAGGAGTCCCCCAGCCGATTCACCCCTTGGACGGGGAGCGGACGATAAGGGCCGAATTCCTCGCGGCGATAAAGGAAGACCGGGCGAGACTGATACACATCAAGGCGCCAAACGACTCGCCACTGTTCTCGCTTATTCCTTTGAACCAAAACAAACGCGCCAACTGGGTGCTCGACCCTCGGTTTCTTGTTGCCAACCAGGGAAAGACGATACAACTGCGCTGGAACTTGAGGCGCAACGGGAAAAAAGCCGCTTCATCCCCGGCTGTGGAAATTGTGATCGCCCCGATCGCCCCCGAAGACAGTCGGCTTCCGACGCCCCGGATCAGCGGAGTATCCGGGATTGTGGAAGTAAAAAAACTGACGGCTGCCAATGAACTGGTAGTGGATGAGTGGCCGGGGCAACGTTCAGGACAACCTCAATACCTGATGTTTGAAGGAACCAACACCCAAGGTGAAGTGGTTCGGCATGAAGCCCTTAAAGGCGAACTGACGGGTACCGAGAGGGGCCTGAGACTGGCATTGCCGCTCGACTGGCTTCGCAATCTGAAAGATGAAACCACCTTACACATCTTCTTCCAGGTGAATGTGAACCGAGAGCCTGACAGGGAAACGGCCGTAGCATTTCCCGGGCAAGCGTATATCGTCGATTCGCTGATTGAACTACAGCCGCATATCGATGCGCTGAAAGACCCGCAGGGTCGTGATATTCCACAAGGCGACACTACGATTGCCACCACTATCACCGTACACGGGCACGCAAGCATCCAGGAGCAAGTCGAGATTCTGGTGAATGGCGTGGTGGAGGCGACGGTAACGACAGACGCTAACGGCGATTTTTCGGAGCCCGTGAAGGTTGCCAAGTATGACGCGCTGAACACAATCCGGTTACGAGCGAAGTACGGCGATAACCTGATATCACACGAACGATCTTTCACCCTGCGCCGACCGCTGCAAGTTAACCAAACCACTATGAACCTGCACGGACTCAGGATTGAGATGGGGTGGCAGAAAGTGGGGCCTGATTTCCCGGGCAATACCGAAAATCGTCCCGCATCCTATGGAGTTCCCCCGATCCGCTACACCTCCAGCAATCCGGCTCAGGTCTCGGTCGATGCAAATGGAAAGGTCACCGGTCTTCGTAACGGCGGCGCGTACATCACCGCACAGGATCGATTCAGCACCCTTACCTACTATGTGGACGTGAAGAACGTTTTTGTCGCGGCATCCGCTGGAGTGGCCATGACGTTGACCAATTCTGTCAACTGGATGATCTCTGTTCCGGGCTCCATGCCACTGTCTGATCTGTGGTCACTTATAGTGCTGGTCTATGGACCTTCACACACCTGGATTCTGGGCAATTCAGTTAACTGGATGCTCGACTCCAGAGGGTGCCCCCCGGGCTATTCGCTCATCTACCAACATGGCAATGGCAACGGTCCCGGAATAGTTCCCGGGAATGCGCCCCCGCATGTGGTCTGGAACCCGTGGTGCGCCAGACCTTATTGAGAGAGAAACGAGGAAAAGGGGACATTTGTTCATCTGCCCTGCCTCTACTCCAACACCTGAGTGAGAAATAAACAGCGATGCTTAAAAGACATCTCCAGACACTCACTCAGGCTACACATCCTTGCGCCGTTGCCTACGACTGCGCCAGAATCCGCCGGCTTGTGCGCTTTGGGGGCGGGTTCTATCGTTTCGCGGTCGCTGACGAATCATTGATCGGGTTTCGCAGCCCGGGTCAATCAAGGCGCACTGCGCCACCGTTCCCTTTCAGTTGGCGCTTCTTTTCGTCAACTGGATTGCGTTATGGCGGCTGTGCGCGGGAGATCTTCGGGTCTGCCGGGTTCCTTGATTCCCGGTCTGCGAACCTGCGTACAGCTGCCACCTCCCTCGTTTCGCAGCGAGCAGTGACAGCTCCATTAATCAAGGAGCTTCAACATGTTCAAAATCACACCCAACCCACCCGAAACCGACGACGTTTCCCCCTACGAAACCCCGGACTCCAAAAAACTCAACGAAGCCGCCGAGCGCGCCCTCGATTACTACCTCAAACCGTCCGCCCCCAAGCCCCCACGCAAGCCGAGCACGATTTACACCGTTGCCCCGGACATCGACATCGAAGAGCTACTGGCCAATGCCTGCGAGTCCTTTGCCTCGGCCAAGGTGATCGCCAGTGACTGTGCCGGTTTTCTGGAGGGGCCGCAGAGCAATACGATATTGGGCGTCGCGCAGCTCATCATGTTTGGTGAACTGGCGGTGAGTCGGGCGCTGGACAGTCTGGAACTGAAGGCTGACCCGGCCCTGTAACCTGAGGTCAAACGCTGCCCCCTGTGGCGAGGGAGCTTGCTCCCGCTCGGCTGCGCAGCAGTCGTAAACCCTGTACATGCGGTCTACCTGATGCAATTGGGTCGAATGGTTTTGGGGCCGCTTCGCAGCCCAGCGGGAGCAAGCTCCCTCGCCACAAAAGCCCTTCAGGCTGCAAGTTTTATGGTGGTCTTTCGGGCCTCTTCGCAAGCAGACTCGTTCCCACAGTCGATCCGGGTTGTTCGCCTGTTTTGTGTTCACTGAAGATCGAATGTGTGAGAGCGAGCCTGCTCGCGAAAACGATCTCACCGGCAAAAAAAACCGCCATTCCTTCAACAGGGATGGCAGGTTTTGTCGTTTCAGCTCACGCATGCCGTTGATGATGGTCGCTGTATCGTGGCCCCCCACAACCACCCGCCCGTAAACGGTTGGTCAGGCAGCCGATGCCGATGTGACTGATATGACCGTTCGTCTTAAATCCACATATACCTGTCAGATCTGATAGTAGCCAATCTGTTTTCCCTGCGGTGTGATGAGTACTCGTCCCGAGTGGACTTGAAACTTGTCGCCTCCCCCGGAGAATTTGATGGATATCCAGTCCGCCGAGCTAACGAAGCTGTTTACGCTGTTTCCCATAATCATCCCGGGCTGGGTATCCCCGATAAGACCCGCCGGCATCGCTGACGGCGGTATTCCCAAAGCCCTTTATGACGGCCAGGCCCAAGGCCTTGAATGCCTGGTTGATTACTGGGAGGAGTTGCAGCTGCGCTCCTGGATCATGGCGGTCGATGATCGCGTGGATTTGTATTGCAACGGCAATCTCGTCCCAGGAGCAGGCCAGACCGTCAAACCCGGAGAGGAACAACTGCGCCAGCGTCTTTACCTGCCGCACGGGTACCTGATCCAGGGCGTCAATCGGTTGCATTACGTGGTCACCCGTGTCAGCGGGAACAGTGAACCCTCTCGGGATCTGCTGGTGCTGTACCACCTGCGGTCTGCGGACAACCTGAATCTGGTGATCCCGGCCGACGTGCTCAAGGACGGCGTCAGCGCCGCACGGGCAGCGCAAGGGGTGGAGTTCGGGTTCACCTATGCCAATCGGCGCAACTATGACCGCATCGAATTTCTGTTGGGCGACACCCAGGACCGGTTCGACGTCCCCGACGGCACGGCGCCGATCACCCATACACTGTTCACCGACATGTTCCAGAAGGCGGGCGACAACCCGAGTACTGTGGCCGAGTTCTATGTCGTCGACCAGTTGGGCAACCGGGTCAAATCCCCGGAGAAGCGCCTGGACATACATCTCGGCCGTCTCGATCTGAACCCACCAACTTTGGTAGCCCCGGCGAAGAGCCCCATTGATGTGTTGACTCACTCAAATGGAGCAACGGTTCGAATTGAATTCCTGACAGCGGGGTTGAATGATCGAGCGCGTCTAATGATCAAGAATCCGATCGCAGGCGACAAAACGTTTCCTGCGCAGCTATTCAATCAAAACAAAAGGGCAAACTTCAAATTAACTTTCGAGCTTCTATTGGAGTGGATGGGGCGCGATGTCGAATTGTATTGGGAGTTGATTCGCGATGGGAAGCCGGTAGGGACATCGTCGCCGTTGGCACTGACGATTGAACGGATCGTCGACGGTGATGTTCGATTGGGAGCTCCCATCATCGATCAGGCTGATAGTGCACGGGCCTTGGATATCAATGAATTCGACGGTGATGCCACCATCACTAAAACTCCATGGCCGCTTCAGGGTGGAAATTATCTTATTGACATAACGGTCATCGGAACCGGAAACAATGGAACCCCCCTTGTTATTCCCGTAGTGACAGGAGGTTCCTTGACACCTGAGGAAGAGACAAATGGATTCACCAGAACACTGTCACGTGCGCAACTGTTACTGCTGCAGGATGGTTCAACCCTCCATGTAGAAGTCAAAGCCAACTTCAAGGGGCAAAAGCCCATAACGATTATCTTCCCGCGTTCTTTAATCTATACAGTCAAGAACATCCAGCCTATTTTGTCGGAAAATTTCGATAGCCACTACTCACGCTTTATATCACTTGGCCAGACCATATCACTGCCTAGCATGACCATTCGCTTTCTCGGAGGAAATGGCATTATGGGTATAAACTCAATAAACACCATTCTCACTGGCCCTTACCCTCCCGTGCATAACCAAAGCGCTGCGCAAGTTCTAGAGATGCATACAAACGCCAGTGGCACGAGCCAATACATGCAACTCGAGTTCAACTGGGGCTACTCCTCTGTCGAGTTTTACTACAGATTCGTCCAAAGCAACGGAATACTGGTTAATTTCTTAAGAAAAGACAAAACAAGACTATCTTATCAGTACCTTGCCAATAGTCCCGGCCCCCACCGTGTATTCTTCTCTACTTCAGACAATGACATTTGGTATGTAGAGATCATTACAAGCGTCTGGGATTTAATTACCTTTGATCACTTCACCATGGGTCGCAAATAAATATCCGAAACTCGCGACCACTGGTGCGAACAATATAAACAGAGGACGAAAAATGAGGGACTCGGAGAAAGGGCACGCCATTATTTATCAACCCTGCCTCTCCTAAGCCTGAATGAGAAATAAACAACGATGTTTAAAATACATCTCCAGACACTCACTCAGGCTACACATCCTTGCGTCGTTGCCTACGACTGCGCCAGAATCCGCCGGCTTGTGCGCCTAAGGGTCGGGTTCTATTGTTTCCCGGTCGCTGACGAATCAGCGATCGGGTTTAGCGACCCGAACCTTTGTAGGCGCAACAGCGCTCCAAACTCTCTTGCAGATTGTCTATATCTGCGATTGATGTCATGGCGGCTGTGCGCGGGAGACCTTCGGGTCTGCCGGGCGCCTACACCCGGTTCGCTAACCTGCGTGCAGCCGCCACCCTTACCTGTTTAGCGACAGGTCTTGGTGGCTCCATTTCCTGTAGGAGTTTCACCATGTTCAAAATCACACCCAACCCACCCGAAACCGACGACGTTTCCTCTTACGAAACCCCGGACTCCAAAAAACTCAACGAAGCCGCCGAGCGCGCCCTCGATTACTACCTCAAACCGTCCGACCCCAAGCCCCCACGCAAGCCGAGCACGATTTACACCGTTGCCCCGGACATCAACATCGAAGAGCTACTGGCCAATGCCTGCGAGTCCTTTGCCTCGGCCAAGGTGATCGCCAGTGACTGCGCCGGGTTTCTGGAGGGGCCGCAGCGCAATACGATACTGGGCGTCGCGCAGCTCATCATGTTTGGTGAACTGGCGGTGAGTCGGGCGCTGGACAGTCTGGAACCGAAGGCTGACCCGGCCCTATGACCTGATCCCTGTGGCGAGGGGGCTTGCCCCCGTTGGGCTGCGAAGCGGCCCCCAAAACCTGCAATCACTGT